>NZ_BMPP01000006.1:198431-237907 GCF_014647655.1 Deinococcus malanensis | reverse complement strand
AGTAGCTCAGCTGGTAGAGCACTACCTTGCCAAGGTAGATGTCGCGAGTTCGAATCTCGTCTCCCGCTCCATTTCATTAGTCCCCTCGAAAGAGGGGGCTTTCTCGTTGTGTTTTCCGGACCTATTAAAGGCATACGCGTGCTTATCCGGATTGGTCGCGATGCCCATTCACCTCGAAAGTACGGCACAATAACCCGGTGTTTGAGTTCACTGTTGAGCATCAGCAGGGACGGGCCCGCGTAGCGAAGTTTCACACTCCCCGCGGTGCCGTCACCACCCCCATGTTCATGCCTGTTGGTACCCAGGGAACTGTTAAAGGAATCAGCCCTCAGGAGCTGCTGGACATCGGATCGCAAATGATTCTGGGGAACACCTATCACCTTATGCTCCGCCCTGGAGAAGCACTGGTGCAAGCTCATGGCGGCCTCCCTGGTTTTACGGCCTACCCAGGCCCTTTCCTTACCGACTCCGGAGGCTTCCAAGTCATGAGCCTCGGCCACATGCGGAAGATCACGGAAGAGGGCGTGACGTTCAAGAGTCATCTGGATGGTAGCCTCGTCCATCTAACGCCGGAGCGGAGTATTCAGGTGCAGGAGGCGCTTGGCGCTGATGTCATCATGGCGTTTGACGAGTGCCCCCCGTTCCCTGCGGAGCGCGAATACATTCAGCATAGTCTGGAACGAACAGTCCGTTGGCTCGACCGATGTGTGGCTGTAAAGACCAGTGATAGGCAGGCTCTGTTCGCGATAGTGCAGGGGGGAGTACATGAAGATCTCCGCCAGCAGAGCGTGAATCTTACGTTGCCTTTTGACACACCGGGCTTTGCTATTGGCGGGCTGGCTGTTGGGGAAAGCAAGGCAGAAATGTTCCCAGCAGTTTCGTTTACAGCTGCCCTTTTGCCAGAAAGCAAACCACGTTACCTGATGGGCGTAGGACATCCGGAGGATCTGGTGGCTGGCATCGCACTGGGGGTTGACATGTTTGATTGTGTGTACCCAACCAGAACAGGGCGCTTTGGCTACGCATTGACCGATGATGGGCGGCTGAACATGAACTCAAGCGCGCCGCGCACAGAACTTCGTCCTCTGGACGAGACGTGTGACTGCTATGCCTGCCGTCACTACACCAGAGCCTACCTGGCACACCTGATCCGTGCTGAGGAAATGCTGGCTCCCCGGATGCTGTCTCTACACAACCTGCGTTACCTGCACTATCTGGTGGAGCGCGCCCGGACAGCCATCGCGGAAGGAAAATTTCACGAGTGGGCCACGGTTTGGGGCGAGCGCTACTTTAAAGGCAAAATTCCTGAATGGTATCAGCAGGCCTTGCTGACTGGTACTGGCGAGCGCATCTGACTTCACGTTTGGGCGGAGACGTATTTTGTTTCTTTATGAGAGTGCGAAGGCCCTGAGCTTGGGGTTCTCCTTAACGTCTTCGTCAGAAATAGGCCCTGTGGCCTAAAAACAAGAGTTTATGCCCTTCTCAGGGTTGACCCTGAGTTCTTCACACTAGTATCATCCCCATGATCTGACTTCTTTTGCAGCCATAAGGCCACTGAAGAAGTCAGGTTGCGCGAAGGAACGAAGACGGCGGTCTACCCCGGGAGAGGAAACTCGGCAACTCGCCCCAGCGTTACCCTCAGAGCCGAAAACGCTCCTTTCCGCGCGACACCTCTTGGGGGTTCCATATGAAGAAAAGCCTGATCCTGCTCACCGCCGCACTGACGTTCGGCAGCATGGCCTCCGCGCAGACCACCGCGCCGGCCAGCGCACCCCAGGTGCCTGCCCTGACCGACGTGCCTGCCGGCCACTGGGCCAAGGACGCCATCGACCGTCTGGTCAGCCGTGGCATCATCCTCGGCTACCCCGATGGCACCTACCGCGGTACGCAGAACCTGACCCGCTACGAAGCGGCTGTCATCATCGCCCGCCTGCTCGACCAGATGCGCCAGGGCACGGTCACCAACATTGATGCCGAGACCGTGACCTCGCTGCAGAACGCCATCCAGGAACTGGCTGCTGACCTCGCCGCCCTGGGTGTGCGCGTCACCGACCTGGAAGAGAACGCGGTTAGCCGTGACGACTTCGCCCGCCTTGAGCAGCGCGTCGAAGGCCTCGCTGGCCAGAACGGCGACGCCGAAGCCCTGGCCAACATCCAGGCTCAGATCGACGAACTGACCGCCCGCGCCGACGAGTTCGACGCCCTGCGCGCTGACGTTGACGACAACGCCAGCAGCATTGCTGCCCTGAACGACCTGACCGTGCTGCTGAACCAGGACATCCTGGACCTGCAGGACCGTGTCAGCGCCGTTGAAGCTGCCCAGGCTGACTTCGTCACGCGCACTGACTTCGACAACCTGAGCACCCGTGTTACCGGCATCGACACCCGCGTTACCGCTCTGGAGCGCCTGCCCCGCTTCACCGTTGTAGGTAGCCTTACTCCCACCTTTGGCCGCATCGGTCTGGTTTCTGGCACCACCAACTTCGATGTGGATCGCCTGACCGCCAATACCCCTCTGTCCTCCAGCGCTGGTGGATTTGCAGATGGCGACGTGACGACCCCCGACACGACCACCAATTTCACGGGCACGGGCCTTGGCTTCGGCATTCGGGCCAGTAACCTGACCACTGCTAACGGCGCCTTCATTGTCAACAACGCAGAACTCAACTTTGGCACCACCAACGCCGCCAATATTCTGGGTGGGCCTGTGGGTGTGGTTCTGAATGACGCGAGCGCCAACGGCACCTTTGGTGGCCAGAAGTTTGACGTCCGTTACAGCGCTTATCAGAGCAACTTCAAGTTCCAGAACTACCTGTTTAACAACAGCAACGCCACCGGCAACCGTCGTGGATTCGTGGCCAACATTGCCACTACTTTGCCTGGCAACCCCAGCGTGACCATCGTTGCAGGCAACACCAATGCAACGCAGATGACCGGCCAGGCCAACACGGTAGCTGCCAACTACTATGGCGTGCGCGCCGCTTATAACCCTACCGGTGTGGGCAGCTTCGGCGTGTCCTTCGCCCAGGTGGAAGGCTTCCGCAGCGCACTGGGCACCGACTTCAACGTGAAGTTCGGCCCGCTCGCCTTGGTGGGTGAAGGTGTCGTCAGTGTGCCCAGTCTGGCTGCAAACAACATCGCTCTGGGCAACTTCCGCGATCCTCGCACCCAGGCTGACGGTGCTGGTTACGTGGAAGGCCGTGTTGACCTGGGGGGCATCCGCTTCGGTGCGAACGCCCGTGCCATCAACCCCGAGTTTGAGGTCACCACAACCAACCCTGCTACCCACAACGCCGGCATGCAGACTGCCGACAGCATGCCCTACCAGCCTAACCAGATCGGCTTCGGTGCAGCGCTGGGCACCGATGTAGGGCCTGTGGCTCTGGGCGCTTACGCGGATAGCCGCACCGACTGGCTCGGCAATGGCCGTGTAACCGGCTTCGGCGTCAAGGCCGGTGCGAAGCTGGGTGCTCTGGAACTCGTCGGGTTTTACAACAGCCTGACGGTGAACGGTGTGGCTGCTGACGGCACCACTAACTTCAGCTCCTCCAACCAGAACATCAACCGGAACGGTGCTGGCATGGGCATTGCCAATGTGCCCCTCTCCATGACCAGCAGCTTTGGTGCGCAGATCAGCCACAGCGGCACGGCGGAGAACGCCCTGGTCAGGAACCTGAACTTCACCATCGGTGACGCTTACTTCTACGTGGGCAACACCAACCGCTTCTACGTCTTTGGTGACTACAGCGCTAACGTGGGTGGCTTCACCATCAACCCCCTGTTCCGCTACAACCTCGTGACGGACCGTGATACCGCCGCCAACAACTTCAACACCCTCAAGTATGGTGTGAAGATCGCTTCGCCCGTCCTGACCAGCGTGCCCTTTGAGCCCAGCATTTACATCAACGTTGTCAACCGCATCACCAATAACGGCACGGCAACTGGAGTGCAGGCTAGTGGCACCAGCACGGAACTGCTGGGTCAGGTGGGCATCAGCCTGAACAATGTGCTGGCAACAGGTGTTTCTGCCAAAGTTGGCTACTCCTACTACCAGGGCTTCGGCGTCGCACAGGATCAGGTCACCCGCGGTACCTCGAACGCTGCCTTCGATGCATCGGTTGATCATATCTATGGCGCCCGAGTTGCAGGCCTCGACTCTGGCAGGATGGATGGTGTCTTTGGACAGGTTGCCTACCAGGGTCTCTCTGCCAACTACGGCGTGTTCCGCTACACCAACCTGCTTACCAACCAGCAGAGCGTTGCTCAGGGCTTCAAGGTCGGCTACAGCTTCCGCTTCTAAACCCCCTCACTTCGAAAGCCCCCGCTATGTGCGTGGGGCTTTTTGCTTTATATAAGGATAGATGCCGTCCAGGTGCGGCGGAAACCGCTAATATTGCGGCATGATTGCTGTATTTGGTCATCGCAACCCGGATACGGACGCTATCGCCTCGGCCATGGTGTATGCCAGGCTGCTGTCCCGGCAGGGGATGGAAGCGCAGGCATACCGTCTGGGAGAACTCAACTTTGAAACCTCGTACGTACTGCGTGAACTGGGCCTGGAAGCTCCGGAACTCCTGCCGGATCTGAAGAATGGTACTCAGGTAGCGCTGGTGGACCACAACGAGAGTGCACAGTCCGCTGCTAATCTGGCTGAACTTTCCGTCACAAGGGTTGTAGATCACCACAAACTGGGTGACCTGGTCACGTCCGATCCGCCTTACCTGCGCTTTGAGCCGGTAGGCTGCACGGCAACGATCCTGCTGAAGCTGTTTCGCGAGGCCAACCTGAGTGTGGAGCCAGGAGATGCGAAGCTGATGCTCAGTGCCATCCTGAGCGACACGCTGCATTTTCGCAGCCCGACGACTACAGCGGATGACCGAGAGGCGGCAGAGTTTTTGGCACCTATCGCAGGAATTGAAGACATGGCGTCGTATGCCATGGCCATGTTTGCGGCGAAAAGCGACCTGGGTAATACGCCTGCCGCTCAGCTGCTCAAGATGGATTACAAGGTCTTTCCTTTTGGGGAGCCGGCGCAGCAATGGGGCATCGGTGTCATTGAGACGACCAACCCGGCGTACGTGTTTGGGCGTAAGGCTGAACTGCTGCAGGCCATGGACGAGGCGCGTGCGGAGGGCGGCCTTAACGGTGTTCTGCTGAGCGTGGTGGACATTCTGAACGAGACCAACCGTACGTTTATCCTGAGCGCTACCGAACATAAGGTGATTCAGGAAACCTTCGGGGTCGAAGTGGTGGATGGTGTCGCCGATCTGGGTGGTCGGATCAGCCGCAAGAAGCAGATTGTGCCGGCACTGGAAGCTCACTTCACTTCGGGGACTTAGCCCGGAGACGGAAACTGGTTGTGAACTGAGGAGGCCACGTGCCTCCTCGTTTTCATGGAGCTGTGCGGGAACCCTGTGGCGGCCCAGGAGGCTATGCTGCGGGCGTGACGGCGGATGCGGATCTAGAATGGTTGTTTTCCCGGCAACGGTTCGGGATGCATCCAGGTTTGACACGAGTGCGGGCGTTGCTGGCCTGTTTAGGTGAGCCGCAGCGGAGCTTCCGGGTGGTGCTGGTGGGTGGCACCAATGGAAAGGGCAGCACCGCTGCCTCGCTGGCAAGCATATTGGGGGCTCATGGCCGCCAGGTAGGCCTGTTCACCAGTCCGCACCTGACCCGGTTTGCTGAACGCTTTGTGGTGGGTGGCGCGCCACTGCCCACAGAGGTAGTTTCGCGCGCCCTACGGCAGGTACGTCCACACGCTGAGGCTGTGGAGGCTTCGTTTTTCGAGATTGTGACCGCCCTGGGGTGCCTGCTGTTTGCTGAGGCTGCGGTGCAAGACGCTGTCATGGAGGTGGGCCTGGGGGGTCGGTTGGACGCAACGAACGCTCTTGAGCCAGCCCTGAGCATCATCACCAATGTCGGGCTGGATCACACCGAGGTGCTGGGTAGTACGGTCGAAATGATTGCAGCGGAAAAAGCCGGGATTCTGCGACCGGAGCGTCCAGCGATTACGGGGGCAGCACACGAAGTCTTGCCTGTCCTGGCACGTGAAGGGGCAGACCTCTGGAGTCTGGAAGGCCGGGTGCAGCGCCACTCACTTGGATGGGACGGAGAGCAGGTCATGGTTACCCTGCCTGATGAAGTGAGGCTGGCCTTCCGGACGCCATTGCTGGGGGCACACGGCGCACAGAACGCTGCCCTCGCTGCCGCTGCCGCTTTCCGGCTTGGGGCGTCTCCTGAGGCTATTTCCCGTGGCGCACAGGTCACCCAGTGGCCGGGCCGGATGGAAGTTCTCCCCTTTGCTGAGGGGCGGATTCTGCTGGACGGTGCCCATAACCCGGACGGTGCATATGCGGTCGTCCGGGCGCTACGTGATTTGGGCGTCGAACGGTTGCCGCTGGTGTTCGGTGCAGCAGCAGATAAGGACCTGATGGGGGTGGCGGCCGCGCTCAGGCCCGTGGCATCTCAGGTGATCCTGACCCGGGCCAGACTCAGTCCGCGCTCAGCTGACCCAGCGACTCTGGCATCGCTGTTTCCTGAGCATCCGGTCACCCTGACGGACTCCCCCGAGCAGGCCCTGGAGGCCCTGAAGAATCTAGGAGCACCTCTGGCACTGGTGTGCGGCAGTCTGTACCTGATCGGAGAGGTGCGGCCTCTGCTCCTGGGGCACGCTCCAGAAGGGCTGGAGCGCTGGCAGTAGCACCAAAAATTCTGGGCTGAACGCCAACTGGTCAGAGGCAGGCCTATAGCCGATAAGACGGTCAGCGCTCAGGGACCACGTGACGGACCGGCCGAAGCAAGCACATCAAAACCAGCGTCCGTGTGGAGCAGTGCGCCAAATGGCCTAGGCGCCCGGGCCAGCGCTACCCTGGAGTCCATGAGCATGGAACAGCTGAAAAGGCGCCTCGGGCAGGTCAGTGACCTGCGTGCGGCAGAAGGCCTGATGTCCTGGGATCAGGAGACGCACATGCCATCCGAGGCCGCGCAGGTGCGCGGCGTGCAGATGGCCACCCTGGCCGGTCTGGCCCACGAGATCTTTACTAATGCCCAGACTGGCATGCTGCTCGAAGATGCCCAGGCTGGAGACGAGACGGATCAGGCCATCGTGCGTGTGGCCCGGCGCGACTACGAGCGCGCCACCAAGCTTCCCACGTCTTTCGTCGAAGAACAGACCCGGGCCCGCAATGAGGCGCATCACGCCTGGGTCGACGCTCGCAAGAACAGCAGCTATGCGACCTTCGCCCCGCATCTGACCAGGATGATGGACCTCGCGCGGCGTCAGGCAGACCTGCTGGGGTACCAAGAGCATCCCTACGACGCCCTGATGGATGCCTACGAGCCCGGCATGCGGGCCAGTCAGGTCAGGGCCGTCTTTGCTGACCTGCGTGACCGTACCCTGCCCCTGGTGCGCCGTATTGTCGACTCCGCTGACGCGGCCGATTACAGCGTGCTGGAGCGCCCCTTTCCTGCCGAGGCCCAGAAGGCCTTCGCGTGGCGGGTAGCGGGGGAAGCGTTTGGCCTGCAGCCCCTCTTTGCACGGCAGGACGAGAGTGCCCACCCCTTCCAGACCAATTTCAGCCGCAGCGATCTGCGCATCACCACGCGGGTGGAGCCGTACTGGCCCGCGTGCCTGTTCGGCACCTGGCACGAGGCCGGGCATGCCATGTATGAGCGGGGCGTTGCTGGGCGCTGGGAGCGCACCCCTGTCTCCCGGGGGGCAAGCCTGGGTGTGCATGAGAGCCAGTCGCGGATGTTCGAGAACCTGCTGGGACGCAGCCGCCCCTTCTGGAACCGCTACTTTCCGCAGCTGGCCCAGGCAGCGCCCGAGGTCGCGGCGGGACTGGACCCGGAGACGCTTTACCGCGCCGTGAACCGCGTCAGCCCCAGCATGATCCGTGTGGAAGCCGACGAGGTCACCTACAACTTTCATGTGATGTTGCGCTTTGAGCTGGAACTGGCACTGCTGGAAGGCTCGCTGCAGGTGGCCGATCTGCCGGAGGCCTGGAATGCGCGTATGAACGAGTACCTGGGCCTGACCCCCCGTAACGACGCCGAAGGGGTCTTGCAGGACGTGCACTGGTCCGCCGGACTGATCGGTTACTTCCCGACCTATACGCTGGGAAATCTGCTCAGCGTTCAACTGCTCGAAGCCGCGCAGCAGGACGGAACTGTGGCCGCCGGGGTGCAACAGGCCGAGTATGGACCGCTGCTGGCGTGGCTGGCCGAGAACGTTCACCAGCACGGCCGCAGCCTGACTCCCGAGGAACTCACTTTGAAGGCCACCGGGCGCCCACTGAGCGCTGATCCCTATGTCGCCTATCTGCACCGCAAGTACGGGGACATCTACAACCTGAGCTGACAGCACTGGTGGTGGCTACCACTGCCCTGGGCATTTCCCGTAGCTATAGATGCCAAGGGATATCAAGACCAAAACATAAACAGAGCAAGGCCCGGCGTGCAGATTGTCGGGCCTTGGTCTGGTTATGTTCAGGGAAGTTGGACCACTGGAGGGCGTGGCGCGCTGGGTGGTGCGGGGGGACGAGGACCCAGCTCAGGGCGCGGCACGGGCGGGCCTGGAAGACGGAAGGGAGGCTCGGAACGCGGCGCCGGTGGCATCGGTGTGAGCATAGAACCCCTTTGGAAATCAGACAGCCTGGCGGCGTTCGGCCTGCGTGATCAGATAAGCCCGGGCCGCACTCAGCCAGGTTTGGGCCAGGGCAGTGTTGGGATGGTCACGGTGACGCAGGGCAGTGGTGCCCAGCTGAAGCTGCCGCTCGATGCGGCGTACGGCACCCAGGCCGCCCTCGTTCTCCACCTGGATCAGGGTGTTCATAACAGTAGTGGGGTGAACAAAACCAATACGAATGCTTTCGGCAATGGTATCCAGAGCGCGCATGAGGTACTCCTTCCCGTCTGAGGGCAGACGGCGAGGTAAAGCAGAAAAGTCGTTCGTCAGGGGTAAAAGCCTTCTTGATTACGATCATAGCAGATCGCATCGTTGTGGGCAAGAAGGATTCCCTTCTATTCTGTATTGACCGTACCGGAAAGCGGTGTTACACTCCAACCAAGGGTGCCCGATTCTGCCTACAGGCAAACGCTCCCCCAGGCGGCCCGCCCGGTCACCGCACAGTTCAGGCCGATTCAAGGCCTGAGTGGGCACGGATACGAGGCCATGCCGCAGCCCAGGAGGTGAATACATGAAACTGCACGAACGACTCCGTGAACTGCGCAGCGAACGGGGGCTGCGGCTCAAGGATGTTGCCGAGGTGGCTCAGATCAGCGTTCCTTACCTCAGCGACCTCGAGCGTGGACGGACCAATCCAAGTCTGGAAACCCTCCAGACCCTGGCTGGTGCGTACAACATCACCGTCCATGACCTGCTGGAAGGCGTCGAGTTCTACGGGGCCTCTACCGAAGGCGCTCTGCCCAAGGGACTGTCTGACCTGATCGCCGACCCCACCCTGGGGCCACAGATCACGCCTGACTGGGTCCGTACCCTATCGCGCATCGAACTGCGTGGCAAGCGTCCCCGCGACAAGCAGGACTGGTACGAGATCTATCTGCATCTCAAACGCATCCTCAGCTGAGGATTCTCAACATGAAGCCGGACCGCACCAGTGGTCCGGCCTTACTTTATTTGATGCGGGATCGTAAAGCTTCAGGGGATAAAAATCAGCTCTGAGTGCTGAACTGGGCGCCAGACAAAAAGACCATGACCTGAAATTGTTTATCAGGGCCGCTGCTGCAGGTGCTCGCGGGCCAGGACCAGTGTTCCGGCTCCCCAGGCGCCACCGATCAGGGCGAGACCGAATGCCAGTGGCGGCTGACTGAGGCTGGCGGCTATTGCACTCAGGCCCAGCAGGGCGCCCACAGCGTCCGGAACCGGTAAACGCATCCGGGTGGCCAGCGCACGTCCAACGTCATAGGCGCTGACACTCAGGCCAATTGCAATCACCAGAACAGCCAGGGCTGCCCCCAGCAGTGCCGGACCCAGCAGCCCTGCCAGCGCCAGCGCCAGCGCCGGACCCATCAGGGCAGCCAGAACCAGGACTCCCAGGGCCAGGGTCCGCATGGGAGCATGGCGCTGGCGCCTCGCGAGACCCGGCGCGGCGCCAGCCACAAAGAGAAGCAGCAGAGCCCCTCCGGTCAGCGTGACAAACACCTGGGGCCAGGCAGCGGCGCCCAGCCAGCCCAGTACCGGACGGAACGCCGCAGCGGTGGCCAGGCTGATTCCGGCCGGCGGCTGCGTCTCCAGAGCCTCCAGGTCCCCCGGCGCATGACCCAGCAGGGCGTTGACACGTCCACTGACCTGGGCGCCGGGCGAACGCTGCACGTCACCCAGCAGGGTCACCACCTCACCCTGAACCCGGGCGTCTTCCTGAAGGTGCACGTCGCCGCCGACCACGATCACGTTTCCCCTCACCAGTCCCTGCACCGTGATGTCCTGACCAAAGCGGATGTCCCCCTGACCAACCACCTGATACAGCGCCGGCAGGGTCAGCACCGCCGAGAGTGCGAAGGCGCCGGCTCCCACCTGCCGTAGCCCTGGGGTTGGGCGCCAGGTCACCAGCAGGCTGGTCAGCAGCAGCAGGCCCAGCCCCACACCCGCCACAGGTGAGACCTGGGCCAGCAGGGTGCGCAGGACCAGCATGCCCGCCGCCAGATTCGGCCAGGCTGTCGTGACCGCCAGCAGCGTCAGGCTCAGCAGCAGCGCCACGACCAGCAGCAAAGGCGCCGGGTTATGCCGCCGCAACGAGGGCAGGGTATGCATGGGGGGCTGCGCAGAGTGCCCGGCTGGCCGGTGAGCCGGCTGCAGGACCCCGGAGGTCCCTAGGCGTGCCACCACGCTGGCCGCCACCGAACGGGGCAGGGAAGGGGGAGTAAGGTCCAGCTGCCGCGTCCCCGCCACCTCTGCTGCGACACTGGCGGCGACGCTGCGAGGGATCGCCGGCTGTGGCAGGGCAGGAGGGTTGAGCTTGCGAACAAGGTCAACCGTACGCGTGACCTCTTCAGCCACACTGACGGGGAGGGGAGGCAGACTGGCCTCACCGAGTTGCCGCGAGACCCGGATGTCTGACTGCACCTGTGCCGCCACAGACACAGGCAGCTGCGCCGGACGCAGAACCTGCAGGCGGGCACTCCATGCCACTTCCTGCGCAGCTGGGAGGGCCACGCTGCGGGGCGCTACCGGAGCTTCCAGGGTGCTCAGCGCCTGGGCGGCATGGGCCAGCCTGACCCGTTGCCGCTGCACTTCTGCCTGATCAGGCAGGGTCGCCAGTGAAGCCTGGGCCTCGGGGGGCAATGCCCCTTCTGCTTCCAGATGCAGCCACTCCAGCCACCCCGGGGTGGAGGCGTCATGCTCTGGATTGTGACGACTCCCGCCCATATGTCCTCTCTACGTTAAACGGCCCACGCGGGTTCCCGGCATCTGTCTAGATGGCTGAGATATCTGCAGAGTGTACGTCACGGCCACGGGGCGCGGGAGGGGGCTTCGTAATCCCCGCTTTTGCCTCCGGTCTTGGCCAGCAGACGTATGCCGGTAATTTCCAGGGCCTTGCTGGCTGCCTTAAGCATGTCGTACACGTTCAGGGCGGCGACAGTCACGGCTGTTAGCGCCTCCATCTCCACGCCGGTTGGGCCGGTGGTCCTGACCGTGGCCTTGACGCGTACGCCCGCAGGTTCCAGAGTGACCCGAACCTCTGCTCCGGTGACTGGAAGCGGATGACACAGCGTGATCAGCTCTGCCGTGCGCTTGCTGGCGGCCAGTCCGGCCAGACGCGCCACAATCAGCGGATCACCTTTGGCATTGGTCCCGGCCTCCAGGGCGGCACGTGCTTCGGGGGGAAGACGGACCCAGGCCTCCGCGGTGGCCGTGCGGGCCGTGGGCGCCTTGTTACTGACATCCACCATGCGCGGCAGGCCATCGCTGAAGTGGGTCAGCGCCGGAGCCCCGGCATCTGGGTCAGGTCCTTCCAGGGTCAAGCTCAGTCCTCGGGCAGTTTCAGGCCCTGCAACGCCGCGAAGGGGGTTTGTTTGGCATGCACGGTGCCTTCGGGAACGCCCAGTTCGTCGTCGATCTCCTCGACCGGCACCTGGGCCATGTGCTCGCAGGGGCCGTCATTGAGGTCATGGCCGCAGACCTGACACAGGCCCTTGCAGTCCGGCGCGTGCAGCACGCTGAGCGGCGCGGCCAGCAGGGTGGTTTCGGCCAGGTAAGCACTGAGGTCCAGGTTGGGGTCGCCGAACACCAGTATTTCCTCGCCGGTCTCGACTTCTTCCAGATGCGGGATTTCCACCGAGGGCTCGTAGCGCATCAGGGTGCCCAGCGTGAGGTCCAGCGGCACCTGGACCTCGCGCAGGCAGCGGGCGCATTCCATGACCAGGGTGGGCTCAAACGTGCCCTGCAGATACATCTCCTGGCCACCCAGGGGATTGATGTCGACTTCGAAGTAGGCCGGCTGGGCAAAGGACAGGGTCTGTTCGGCGCCGCCCTGCTCGTAGGTCAGCTCGGTCAGTTCGCCTTCGGCGTGCGCGTCCTCGGAGGAGCGCAGCAGCGAACCCAGGTGAATGCGGGGCGAATCGGTCATCCTGCCATGATAGGGCCAGCCCGGCGCGACGACAGGGCAGCCGGCACCATACTTTCCCGAAGCCACAAGAGAGCCAAAAGAAAAACCTCCGCCGAGGCGAAGGCTTTTAATGGTGACCCCAACGGGATTCGAACCCGTATCGCTACCTTGAAAGGGTAGTGTCCTAACCGTTAGACGATGGGGCCACACCACTTCAGCTGTTGAAATCGCTTGCGCGCTTCCTGAACTGCCTTTCAAGGGGCGCCGTTTCCGGCACGCACAGAAAGATACAGGCCAGAGGCGCCTTCCGTCAAGGGGCCATGAAAAAAAGGTGGGAAGCCTGAGCCGCCCACCCCTGATCAACCCGGGAATTACATGTGGAGTGCGCGTTTGTCGGCCGCGAGCGCCGCTTCCTTGACCACTTCGCTGAGGGTGGGGTGAGCGTGAACCGTGCGCGCCAGATCCTCGCTGCTGCCGCCGAATTCCATGATGGCCACGACTTCACCGATCAGCTCGGACACGCCGCCGCCGACCATGTGGATGCCAATCAGCTTGTCGGTCTGGGCGTCGGCCACAACCTTGACAAACCCGCGCGTATCGCCGTGACCCAGGGCCCGGCCGTTGGCGCTGAAGGGGAACTGTCCGGTCTTGACCTGGAGCCCTTTTTCCTTGGCGCCTTTCTCGGTCAGCCCGGCCCAGGCGATCTCGGGGCTGGTGTAGATCACCCAGGGAATCACGTCGTAGTTCACATGCCCGGCCTGACCGGCGATCATCTCGGCCAGGGCCACCCCTTCTTCCTCAGCCTTGTGGGCCAGCATGGCGCCGCCGATGACGTCTCCGATGGCGTAGATGCCCGCCAGGTTGGTGCGGTAGTGGCTGTCGACCTTCACGAAGCCGCGCTCGTCGAGTTCCAGGCCCACCGCGTCGGCACCCAGGCCCTGCGTGTTCGGCACGCGCCCTATGGAGACGATCAGCTTGTCAAACTGCGCCGTCACCGCGTTGCCGTTTTCCTGATAGGTCACGGTCACGCCGGCAGCGTCCTGGGTCACTTCGGTGATGCTCACGCCAAAGTGGAATTCCAGACCCTGCTTCTGAAACTGCTTGAGGGCTTCTTTGGCCACGGCGTCGTCGGCGGCCATCAGGAAGCCGGGCAGGGCTTCAAGCACCGTGACCTGCGCGCCCAGGCGGCGCCATACGCTGCCCAACTCCAGACCGATGACGCCCGCGCCGATCACGCCGAGCTTGCCGGGCACCTGCTCGAAGGCCAGCGCGCCGCTGTTCTCCACGATGTGGCCGCCGAACGGGGCCAGCGGCAGGGCGCGGGGGTTGCTGCCGGTCGCCACGATCACGTGTCTGGCCCGCACTTCGGTGCCGGCCGCGTCCACGATCCAGCCGTCACCGTCCTGGCGGACCAGCCGGCCCAGGCCAAAGAAACTTTTCACCTTGTTCTTCTTGAACAGGTAGGCGATGCCGCCGGTGAGCTTGTCCACCACACTGGCCTTGCGCGACAGCATCCGCGCGACGTCCACACTGGCGCCCTGCACGTCGATGCCGTGCTCAGCCGCCTCGTGGGTGATCATCTCGAATTTTTCCGAGGAATCCAGCATCGCCTTGCTGGGAATGCAGCCCACGTTCAGGCAGGTGCCGCCCAGTGAGGGTTTGCCGTCCCGTTCGAAGGCGTCCACGCACGCTGTGCTGAAGCCCAGTTGCGCCGCGCGAATGGCGGCCACGTAACCCGCTGGGCCGCCCCCAATCACCAGAACGTCGAAAGAATCCATACCGCCTTGCAGCGTACCACTGCCCCTGAAACCGGAAGGTGCGGCGTTCCCGACACGGAGACACCTTTCCTAGGCGCGGCGGTAGCGTTTGGCCGGTCGGCCCACGCTGCGGGCATCCGCCGCTGCCGCGGCCTCGCCCTGAGCGGTCAGGTATTCCAGGTAGCGCCAGGCGGTCACGCGGCTTATGCCCAGAGCCTGACCCATTTCCTGGGCGGTGTGGGCTGCGCCGTCACGCAGAACGGCACGGACCCGGCGCAGGGTCTCGGCGTCCAGACCTGAAGCGTCATCCGCCAGTGGCGTAAACAGGGCGTCCAGATGTCCCTGCCGCACATCCACCTGCGTCCACAGTGCCGCACGTTCACGCACCCGTTCCAGCGCCAGCGCAAAACGTTCAGGCGTGACGGGCTTGACCAGATAGTCGGCCGCACCGTGCAGCAGCGCACTTTGTACGCTGGGCGCGTCACTGGCCGCCGTGACCAGCACTGCGTCTACCTGGGCGCCTTCCAGCCGCAGTTCACGCAGCAGATCGAGGCCTCGTCCATCGGGCAAGTGCACGTCCAGCAGCAGCAGGTCCGGGCGCAGGGTGCGGCTCATGGCCCGTGCGATGCGTAGCGTCTCGGCACTGCCCAGCACCTCGAAGCCTCCTGCACGTTCCAGCAGACGGCGGTGGAGCGCCGCAATCTGCGGATCGTCCTCGACAATCAGGGTGCGGATGGGGTCGTGGGTCATGGAGTGTCTCCGGCCGGCAGGTCCAGGGTAAAGCGGGTCCACAACCGCCCAGTGGGGTCGGGAAGGCGGTCATGCGTCAGCGTGCCGCCCAGTGCGGCCACCCGTTCCTGCACCAGGGCCAGCCCCACGCCGCGCCCACTGCCCTTGCTGCTGACTCCCCTGTGGGTCAGAGAGGTAAGCAAGGCGGGCGGCACGCCGTTCCCCGTGTCGCGCACCTCTAGGATCAGGCCTTCCGGGTCGGCGGCGATCAGCACCTGCACCCGGGCGTCGGGGAGGCCACTCGCGGCCTCGCAGGCGTTCTCGATCAGGTTGCCGGCCGCCAGTTCAAGAGCGTCCAGCACGCCAGGCGCCAGGGTTTCTGGCAGTTTCGAGAGCGGATCGATGGTCAGGGTCACGCCCAGTTCAGCCGCACGGTCAAACTTGCCCAGCAGCAGCGCGGCGAGCCGCACGTGACCCAGCTGCCTGACCGCGTCGGCATGGGCGGTGTGCCGCGCGGCCTGCGCATGAATCAGCTGAAGCGCTTCCTGGGTTTCCCCCAGGTGCAGCAGCCCGGCCAGCGTGTGCAACCGGTTGGTAAATTCGTGCGTCTGCGCGCGAAGCAACTCGGCGTACCGGCGTGACTGGGTGAGCTCGTCGGCCAGCGCCTGCACCCGGGCCAGATCGCGCAGCGTGATCACCTGCGCTCCGTCCTCGGCGGTGTGCACATCCACCAGCACCGGCTGCCCACGCACATCCAGGGTGTGGGGAGACCGGTCCTCCTGCGCCGGCAGATCAGGCAACAGATCTCTGAGTGGCACCGGCAGGCGGTGCGACGCCCCCAGCATGGCGCGGGCCTGCGGATTCATGACATAGATCTGCCCGGCCCGTACCACCAGCACGCCGTCTTGCAGGGTGTTGAGCACCGTGCGGAAGTGCAGCAGCCCGCCGGCCACCTGCTCGGGTTCCAGGTCCAGCAGGGTGGCCCGCACCCGGCGTGCCAGCAGATTGGCCAGCAGCAGCGCCAGGCCCAGTGCGGCCAGATACCAGGGCAGCGCGGCGCGTACCACGTTCCAGAACACGTCCTCTACGCGCGGCAGCAGGAAACCCACGCTGGCCAGTCCCAGCACCCGGCCGTCCCCGGCCAGCACCGGCACCTTGGCCCGCACGGAAGGCCCCAGCGTCCCCGCCACGGTCTCGGTCATGCTCTGGCCGCGCAGGAAGGCCTTGAAGTCACCGCCCACCATGCGCTGGCCGATCTGGTCCGGGTTCGGGTGGGTCAGGCGGATGGCCGACTGGTCAGTGATCACGATGTAGTCGGCCCTCAAGACCACCCGGTAGCGGTTGACCAGGGCATTGAGCTGCGTGCGGGCGACCTTGTCTCCGCTGAGCGCCGACACCACCGGGGGCAGGGTGGCCATCAGCTGCGATTCGCGCAGCGCCCGGTCAGCGAAGGTCTGGTACAGACCACCGCGCAGCACCAGACTGGCCAGCAGGGCCAGAGGCAGGGCCAGCAGCAAGAAGGCCCCCAGTGTGGTCAGAAACACCCGGGTCTGTACCCGCAGCAGCCGGGGCGTGTACGGCAGCGCAACCTCACGCGCCAGCTCGGGCACACTCAGCCGGACCGGGCGGGGTAACGCCGGACGAAGAGACACAGTGCCTCGCAGTCTGCCATGTCCGGAGCCCGGGGAAGGGAATTGCGTTCACGCCCTGCACCAATCAACGTCAGGTGGGGAGAACCGCTATGCCCGTGCAGATCAGCCTTTTTCGGAGTGCCGGGCCCAGATGCCTCCCGGGCCCACTGCCGGCCGGGCGCCGGGCAGGCACACTGGCGCCTGTCAAGTTCAGCCAGTTCAGCCGCATTTTCCCTGCCAGCCGGACAGGCCTGTCCCCGTTTCTTCCCGCCCTGTTGTATCCGGGCGGTGGCCCCAGGAGGCCTCCTGTATGCCCAAGATTTTCCGCAGCCTGTATGTGCAGGTGCTGATCGCCATTGCCCTCGGCATCCTGACCGGGTTTCTCTTCCCAAGGCTGGGAGAAGGCCTCAAGCCTCTGGGTGATGGCTTTATCAAGCTGATCAAGATGATCATCGCGCCGATCATCTTCGCCACGGTCGTCAGCGGCATCGCCCACATGCGCGACACCAAAAAGGTTGGCCGGGTGGGCGGCAAGGCCCTGCTGTACTTTGAGCTGGTGACCACCTTCGCCCTGGTCATCGGGCTGGTGATCGTCAACGTGCTGGGCCCGGGCCGAGGCATGAACATCGATCCTGCCAGCCTGGACACCAGCGGTATCACCCGGTACACCGAGGCTGCCGGCGCGCAGACCGTCGCGGACTTCATTCTGCACATCATTCCCGACACCCTGATCAGCGCCTTTACCCAGGGCGACCTGCTGCAGGTGCTGCTGGTGGCGGTGCTGTTCGGCTTCGCCCTGCTGCGCCTGGGCAAGGTCGGCGACGCCATCCTGCACGGCATCGACACGGTGAACCAGGCGATTTTCGTGATTCTGGGCTTCGTGATGCGTCTGGCGCCCATCGGTGCCTTTGGGGCGATGGCCTTCACCATCGGCAAGTACGGTGTGGGCAGCCTCGCGCAGCTGGGATACCTGATGATCACCTTCTACGCGACCTGCGTGCTGTTTATCTTCGGGGTGCTGGGCCTGATCGCCCGCATGTCGGGCTTCAGCATCCTGAAGCTGATCCGCTACATCAAAGAAGAACTGCTGCTGGTCCTGGGCACCAGCTCCAGCGAGTCGGCCCTGCCGCGCCTGATGGTCAAGCTCGAGCATGCCGGCGCCGAGAAAAGCGTGGTGGGTCTGGTGGTGCCCAGCGGCTACTCGTTCAACCTGGACGGCACCAGCATCTACCTGACCATGGCCGCCATGTTCATCGCGCAGGCCACCAACACCGAACTGAGCCTGGGTCAGCAACTAGGTCTGCTGGGCGTGCTGCTCCTGACCAGCAAGGGCGCAGCCGGCGTGACCGGGAGCGGCTTTATTACCCTGGCCGCCACACTGAGCGCGGTGGGTAATGTTCCTGTGGCTGGTCTGGCACTGATTCTGGGCATCGACCGCTTCATGAGCGAGGCCCGCGCCCTAACCAACTTTATCGGGAATGCGGTAGCGGCGCTGGTGATTGCCAAGAGTGAACGCGCGGTTGACGTTGACCGCCTGACCCGCGCGCTGAATGGGGAGGACCTGCCGACCATCGAGCCCGACGTGCAGTCCGAGGAACGGGGCGAAGGCCGCGAACTCGACAGTCTGCGTCCTGCCTGAGTTTTTGCAGGGAACAGCAGCGGAGCCGGGGCCCAATATGCCCCGGCTCCTTAGTTCTTTGCCCTTCAATGCCCGCTGGTGACCTTCAGTCCGATGATCGCGACAACCATCAGGGTCAGGAACAGCAGCCGGGCAGGCGTCATGGCCTCGCCGAACAGCACGACGCCCAGCACCGCAGCGCCCACCGCGCCAATGCCCACCCATACGCCGTAGGCCGTCCCGATCGGCAGGGTCCGGGCGGCCAGTCCCAGCAGGCCCATGCTGGCGATCATGCTCAGCACCGTCAGCAGGGTAGGCAGCGGCCGGGTAAAGCCCTGGGTGTACTTCAGTCCAACCGCCCAGCCCACTTCCAGCAGACCGGCCAGCACCAGCAGTGTCCATGCCATAGCAACCTCCGCGCGCCGTCTTGTCGTGACCGGGTACGGCGGTACTCTCGTCCGGAGTTCGGCCCTGGGCCCCAACAGGGGCAGGGCGACTGCCTGCAGTGTAGAGGTGGCAGATGGGCAACAGGGGAGCGGCATGTATGCCAGTGCCTACACGCCGCTTCGGGACTACCGGGGTTCTACACGCCCAGATACGCGCTGCGCACCCGGTCATCGGTCATCAGTTCGTGCTGGGCGCCCTGCAGGGTGACCCGCCCGCCTTCGAGCACATATCCACGGTGGGCGATACCCAGCGCGGCGAAGGCGTTCTGCTCGGCCAGCAGCACGCTGACGCCCGCCGCGTTGACACGCTGCACCGCCTCGAACACCTGCTCGACGACCAGCGGGGCCAACCCCAGGCTGGGTTCGTCCAGCAGCAGCAGCTGTGGACGGGCCATCAGCGAGCGGGCAATCGCCACCATCTGCTGCTGACCTCCCGACAGGCTGCCGGCAGACGCGGCGCGTTTTTCCACCAGTGCTGGAAACAGCTCGTACACGCGATCCAGTTCCCGGTTGGTGCCGGCGGCATCCTTGCGGTGCACGAACGCCCCCAGGCGCAGATTCTTTTCCACGCTGAGGTCCGGAAACAGCAATCGGCCCTCGGGGCACTGGGCGACGCCATGCGCCACGTTGAACTCCGGGCGTCCGCCGGTCAGGGGCGTGCCATTCCAGGTCGCGCTGCCCGACGAAGGGCGCTGCAGGCCCGACAGGGTCCTGAACAGCGTGCTTTTGCCCGCACCGTTGGCACCCAGCAGCACCACGATCTCACCGGCCTGCACATTCAGATTCACGTCATGCAGGGCGGTGAAATGCCCGTATTTGACGCTCAGGTCCCGCACCTCAAGCATGGCTGGCTCCCTCTGCAGCTGCCGGCGCCTTGCCGGTATTGCCCATCTGACCACCGTGGGCGTGACCCCCCAGATAGGCCTCGATGACTGCCGGATCGCGGCTGACTTCCTGCGGAGTGCCCTGGGCAATCTTCTGCCCGTGATGCAGCACCACAATGCCGTCGGCCAGACCCATCACCAGGCTCATCTTGTGCTCCACCAGGGCGACGGTCAGCCCACCCGTGACCAGTTCCCGGATCAGGGCCATCAGGTTGACGGTCTCTTCGGGGTTCATGCCCGCTGCCGGCTCATCAAGCAGAAGCAGCTTGGGGTCGCTGGCCAGGGCCATGGCGATCCCGACCCGTTTCTGGCCTTCCTGGGTCAGCGCCCCGGCCGGCAGATGCGCCTGCGCCGCGAGCCCCACCCGCTCCAGGGCCCGCATGGCGCCGGCATGACTGGCTGCCTGATCCTGCCGCTCGCGACCAGTACGCAGCAGCGCATCAAACAGTCCGGCGCGGGTGCGCACCCGGTGGCCGATCATGACACCCTCCAGGACGCTGAGTTCCTTGTAGATGGTCGTGGTCTGGAAGGTCCGGGCAATGCCGCGCGAGACCACCTCGTGGGTCTTCAGGCGGGTAATGTCTTCGTCGGCAAAACGGATGCTGCCAGAGGTCGGCTGGTAAAACCCGCTGATCAGGTTGAAGAAGGTGCTCTTGCCCGCACCGTTGGGGCCGATGATCGCAGTGATCTGTCCGGCCGGAATATGGGTGGTCACGTCGCGCACGGCATGAAGGCCGCCGAATCGGATGCCCAGACCCTGGACATCAAGCAGGCTCTCAGGCATGGTCCACCGCCTTTTCCGGGGTAGGGGAGGGTGTCGGGGTGCGCCGGCGCGCGACCAGCCGTTCCCAGGCGCCGGCCAGCCCGTGCGGCGCGAACATCACCAGCAGCACCAGCAGCGGCCCGAACACCAGATACTGGTAGTCCTGCAGGCCCTTGAGGTTCTGGGTCAGGGTGTAGATCAGCGCCGGTCCGACCAGAGGTCCGGCCAGGGTGCCCAGCCCGCCCACCAGCAGGTACAGCAGCACCGTGAAGGTCACCACCGGTCCCGTCGAGGCGGCGCCCAGGAATCCTATATACACGGCGTACAGGCCGCCCGCAAAGCCTGCGATGGCAGTGGACAGCATCATGGCCCGCAGCTTGTGCTGGAACACGTTGATCCCCGCACTGCGGGCCAGGTCCTCGCCGCCGCGGATGGCGATCAGCGAGCGGCCGAACACGCTGGCGCGGGTCCGGGCCACCAGCAGCACTGTCAGTGCCAGCGCCACCAAAGCCATGTAGTAAAAGCCGCCCGAGAGTTTCAGGCCCAGGGACTGGGCCAGCCCCTCCAGACCCGGCGGCGGATTGATGCCGTTCAGGCCTTCGTTGCCCCCGGTCAGGCTGTCCCACTTGTTGATCACCAGCATGATGATCACGCCGACCGCCAGCGTCAGAATCGAGAAAGCGTCTCCCTTGGTGCGGAAGGCCACCAGCCCCAGCAGCCAGCCCAGCACGGCGCACAGCACCACCGCGACCGGCCACGCCAGCCAGAAGTTCCAGCCGGCCTTGAGCGTCAGGATACCCACCGTGTAGGCCCCGATGCCGAAAAACCCGGCGTGCGCCAGCGGCAACTGCCCGGTATAGCCCAGCAGAATGTTCATTCCGTAGGCCAGCATGGCGTAAATCATGATGTTCACGCCGATGTCCAGCAGATAGCCCGAGGGGCGCAGCAGCGGAAACAGCGCCATCACTACGAACAGCGCGATCCAGCCCCACGGCCCGGTACGGCGCGCGGTCATGTGCCCCTCCGGAACAGTCCCTGCGGCTTGATGGCCAGCACCAGCACCAGCATGGCAAAGCCGATCACGTCCGCAAAGTCAAGGTTGATGTAAAAGCCCCCGAACACTTCCGAGAATGCCAGCAGAAACGCACCGACAATAGCGCCCGGCACACTGCCCATGCCGCCCAGAATGATGATGGCGAAGACCTTGAGGTTCATGACCTCGCCCATGCTGGGTGTCACCGAGTTGATCGGCGCGATCAGTGAGGCCGCGATGGCAGCCAGGGCGCCCGAGATAGCAAAGGTCAGCATCCCTACCCGGTCAGTGTTGATGCCCACCAGCCGTGCACCCTCGCGGTTCTGCGACATCGCTTCGATGGTCGCGCCGGTGAGGGTCCGCTTCAGGAAAAAGTTCAGTCCCAGCATGGCCGCCACGCTTGCGGCGATGACGATCAGGCGCTGCCAGGTGATCACCACGCCGGCGATGGTCACGATCCCCGGAACAGGCTCGGCGATTTGCTTGAAATCCGGCCCGAACACCGCCGGGTGCGCAATCAGGGCTTCGAAGAAAAATAGTACGCCCAGCGCGGCAATCATGGGATGCACGTGCGGGGCGTTGCGCAGCGGGTAGAAGATCAGCCGCTCCATCAATGCGGCCAGCAGCGCCACCACGACCGCCGAGATCAGCAGCGCGGGCACGTAGCTGATTTTCAGCAGGGTCAGCCCCGCGAAGGTCAGGTACGCGCCCAGCATGTACAGGCCACCATGCGCGAAGTTCGGCACGCGCATCACGCCGTAGACCAGGGTCAGGCCCAGGGCGACCAGGGCGTACACCCCGCCCAGGGCCAGGGCATTGAAGAGTTGTTGCAAAAAGGTGGTCAAGACAGGGGTCCTCCCTCAGAGGTCAGGCAGATGCAGAAAACCGCGCCCCGTTTTGAATCGGGGCGCGGCAGGATGAACTTACTTGAAGACTTTGGCCACGCGCAGCTTGGTGTACTTGCCGTTCCTGACGCTGGCGATGGTGAACTCGGCGTCCACGTGGCCAATGTCGGTCACGCCCATCAGCTTGTAAACGCTCCTGCTCAGGGGCAGGGCCTTGGCGGCGGCGTCCAGCTTCTCGCGCACAGCCTTGGGTTCGGTGCTGCCGGCCAGCTCCATCGCTTTGGCCAGCACGTTCATGCCCATGTAGTTCAGGCCAGCCTCGCTGGTGGGGATCTTCTTGTAGACCCTCTGGTACTGGTTGACGAAAATGCTGGTGCCGGGGAACTCCTTGGTGGGCAGCACGCCCACGCTGCCGTTGAGGTAGGTGGCCGGAATCAGGGTGTCCATCTGCTCAAACTTGGCCTGGTCCATTACGATGAACCCGCCCTTGAAGCCCTGCTCACGCGCGGCCTTGATCACCAGTGCGGTGGGCTGGCTGGGCCCGCCCACGAACAGCACGTCGGGCTTCTCGGCCAGCGCCTTGGTCACGGCGCTGCTGTAGTCCACGGTGGTGTTGTAGTCCACGCCGTTGTTGCCGCCCACCGTGCCGCCCTGCCTCTTCCACTCGGCCGTGATGGCGTCGGTCCACTGCTTGCCGTAGGCGCTGGTGGTGCCGATCAGCCCCAGCTTCTTGCCGTAGGCCTTCATCTGGGTGGCGGTGAAGGGCTGCAGGTAGTTGTCGTAGCGAGGCGGGAGCATGAAGGTCATGGGGTTCTTGGCTTCCAGGATCTTCGGCTCGGAGGAGTAGGCCACCAGCAGGAAGTTATCCCGGGCGGTCATGGGCTGCACGGTCAGGATGCCGCCGGAGTGGGGCACGAAGATAAAGCCGATGTCCTGGCTGGTCATGCGCTTGACGTTGGTGGCGGTTTCGTTGGGCAGGTAACGGTCATCCAGGGAGACGAGCTTGAAGGTGACCTTCTCGCCCTTGACGCGAATGCCCTTGCGGTTCAGTTCCGCGATGGCCATTTCCACGCCGCTCTGGGTGTCTTTGCCGTAAAACGCGGCGCCGCCGGAAAGGGGACCGCTGAAGCCGATGCTGACGACCTTATCCGCCAGGGCGGAACCAGCCAGAAACGGGAGAAGGGACAACGATACTAGGGTGCGCTTCTTCATAAAAACCTCCCAAACGTAAGCCCCGGAAATGCGACAGCAACGCAGCCGCAGAGGCCTCGCTGGCCTGAGTACAAATGTGATGTGAGGGCATGCTCGCATGCCCACGCAGACGTGTCAAATACCCATATTCCAATCGTCTGAACGACCACGTGAGTGTGGCCCGGAAAAGAGCCCTGGGGTGAAGATGAGTGACGTCCTGGAAACTTCGATTCCGTCAGGCTCCAGCCAGTCCGAGGGCCCCCCAACAGGGGGCAGCCGGCGCGGGGGGCCGGCTGTGAAATTTTCGTGTCTGTCTGCTGTACCTTTAGGCGTAGCGTAAGTGGCGTGAAATCTCACCCTCTTCTCACTCTGACCCTTCTTTCGCTGCTGTGCGGCGTCAGCCACGCCCAGCCTGCACCTGCTATCGGTGTGGTGCTGGATGCGGGTGGTAAGAACGACCGCTCCTTCAACCAGAGCGCCTATCAGGGCGTCCTGCGGGCCCAGAAGGACCTGGGCATCAAGGTGGACATCTTCGAGCCCACGACCGCTGGTGACGTAGGACGCGGCGTGCAGCAGTTCAGCACCGAGCGCAAGGACCTGATTATCGGCATCGGCTTCAACAGCCTCGACAGCATCGACCGTGCGGCCAAGACCAACTCGAACCTGCGCTACGCCGCAGTCGACGCGCTGCCGAGCGGCAACAACACCATGGGCCTGCGCTTCCGCGAACACGAGGGCAGCTTCCTGGTGGGCTACCTCGCCGGTCTGAGCAGCAGCACCAGTGTGGTCGGCTTCGTGGGCGGCATGGATATTCCGCTGATTCACAAGTTCGAAGCCGGCTACACCGCAGGCGTCAAGCTGGCCTGCCCCAAATGTCAGGTCATCGCCCGCTACCTGGGAACGACCCCCGCGGCCTGGAACAACATTCCGGGTGCTGTGGCCCTGGCCGGCGGCATGAAGAACAAAGGCGCCGACATTATCTTTGCGGCTGCGGGCGGCAGTGGACGCGGCGTGATCAACTTCGTGACCCGCACCCAGTGCATCAAGGCCAGCGAACTGCCCGCGGGCGTGAGCTTCGGCAGCAACAACTTCGCCAAGGTAACCAAGAGCGCGTCATACCAGAAGACCTGCGCCGGCAACTCCCGCCCGATGTTCTTCATTGGGGTGGACAGTAACCAGAACTACCTGGGAGATACCGACAGCAAGCCCGCGACCCTCAACCACGGCCTGACCAGCATGGTCAAGCGTGTGGACAACGCGGTGTACAGCGTGATCCGCTCGGCGGTCAAAGGCGAGCCCTGGCGTGCCGGGGACATCAACTTCAGCCTGGAAAACGAAGGCGTGGAATACGCCATGGACACCTACAATGACAAGCTGGTCACGCCAGCAGTCCGTGAGAAGGTCGAGAAGGTCAAGGGCCTGATCATCAGCGGCGGCATCAAGGTCCCTTCCAAGTAAATCGGCTTCCTGAAGCCCCGTCCGGTACCCGGATCGGGGCTTTTTCTGTGTGTCACCCTGGACCTACCGGTAGCGCGGTGAGGTCCGCCTGTACCTGACGCCTTTGGCGCCTGCTATCCGGACACTTATATCTGGGGTATCACCCTATGCATCTATGCCGGCTGAAGGCGGTGGAATTTCTGTAGAAACCGTGTTCTGGACGCATGAAACGGAATGTAATAAAGTTACAATGCTTGCGCTTGACATACCGTGCATACCGCCCTATATTTAAGAAATCAAGGCGACCTGTGGGTCGCCTTCTCTATTTTCCTACATGGCTCAGAGGTATGGATACTAATCCGAACTGCACACCGGAGGTTCAAAAGGGCCTCCCTACCTGCATGTTGGGTGGGTGATGCCGTTTATGCTCCCCTGCTTTCACACATGGAGGCGGGCACCCCTGTACATCCTTCTTCGTTCTGTAAACGGAGGAGGTTCATCGGACGTGTCTTATCCCTGACTGGTGCCGACCGGTGTGCTTTCCGGCAGAGATTTCAGAATGTCTGACGCCTGTCCGGCGAGCGGGGCGCGCTGGGGCCTGCCCAGCAAAAAGCCCTGGCCCAGGTCCACCCCCAGCGCGCCTATGCCGTCAAGCTGCCATGCCTCCTCGATTCCCTCGGCCACCACGAGAAGATTGAGTCCATGGGTCAGCACGGTGATGGCCTTGACGAAGGCGTGGCCATCTTCCCGCAGCGAGAGAACAAATGCTTTATCGATCTTGACCAGATGCACCGGGAGGCAGCGCAGGTAGTTGAGGCTGGAGTAACCGGTGCCGAAGTCATCCAGGGCGACCCTGACTCCCCAGGAGGTCAGGACGTTCAGGTCAGAGACTGAACCGTCAAGGTCCAGCAGCAACGCGCTTTCAGTGAGCTCGAGAATCAGCGCTTCGCCAGTCAGATTGTGCTCGTCGAGCGCTGCACGCACATGAGACAGGAAATCCTCGTGGGCAAAGTGCAGGGCCGAGATATTCACCGTGACAAACCACTTCTCCCCATGCGCCCGCCACCGGCTGGCCTGGGCCGCTGCGTGTCGCAGCCCCCAGATTCCCAGCGGGACAATCAGGCCACGCTCCTCGGCCACCCGGACCATTTCCGGCGCGGATACAGGGTGATCTGGAGAACCTCGCCAGCGCAGCAGGGCCTCAAAGCCCAAGGTGGTCCCGGAACGCAGGTCGACCAGCGGCTGGTAATGCAGTTCCAGCCCACC
Source organism: Deinococcus malanensis (assembly GCF_014647655.1). Lineage (NCBI taxonomy): Bacteria > Thermotogati > Deinococcota > Deinococci > Deinococcales > Deinococcaceae > Deinococcus > Deinococcus malanensis. The sequence continues at coordinate 211,741 of NZ_BMPP01000006.1, read as the reverse complement.
CTCTGCAAGGGCGCGGCGCAGCTGGGCCTCGAGCCGCGAATCCTGCTGGGCAGCTTGCAGGGCGCCTTCGTCGTAAAAGCCCCAGCTGTTGCGGCCTTCGACTTTGGCTCCGTACATGGCGATATCGGCCGCCCTGACCAATTCGTCGGGATGCTCGCCGTCACCTGGGTACAGGGCCACGCCCACACTGGCCGTGAGGTGGGCCGTCCCGCTTTGCAGCGTCGTGGGCACCGATACCGCAGTGACCACCCGGCGGGCCAGGATGGCCACGCTGGCGCGTTCCAGGGCAGGCGCCACCAGCACGAACTCGTCGCCTCCGACGCGGGCCACCACGGAGCCGGCAGGCGCCACCGTCGACAGGCGCCGCGCCATCTCGCGCAGCATGTGGTCACCGGCCTCGTGACCGTGGGCGTCATTGACGCGCTTCATGCGGTCCAGATCCACAAACAGCACCGCAAAGGGAGCCGGAGCGTCGCCACCCAGGGCCCGGCGCAGGTGCTCGGCGAGACCGGTCCGGTTGAGCAGCCCCGTGAGCGCGTCATGACGGGCGTCGTGGGCCAGCTGGACCTGGGCAAGGAGCAACTGTGCGTTCAGGCGCCGGTTGTCGGCCAGGGCGACTCCCTGACGAAGAGTCACCAGAATGAGAACCGCGAACACCCCGAACGCGATTCCACGTTCCATGAGTGAGGCGCTCAGGTAGAGCTGCGGAACAAACCCTGCCAGAGACATCACCGCGCCGTAAGGCAGCCAGACCATCAGGCGCCTGGAACCGCTGTGCTGGTCCCCGGTACCGCGCCCATCCCGGGTGTGTTCGCGCGCGGCCAGCTGGCCTCCCAGCGCCAGCAGCACCAGTGCCCAGGCCCACGCCGCGTCGATAGGATGGGCGCTGCTGTAGGTGCCGTTGGCTTCCAGGAGGGCATAGACCAGATCCCCCACCACGATCAGTCCCAGACCGGTGGCAAACACGGCAACATGCCGCTGCATGCGTCCTGTGCCCGAAGCGACCAGCAGCAGGACCCCAAGGACGGCCAGGGAAGCCAGCGGGTAAGCGAGGCTGATCACCCGCCCGGGCACGCTCAGGGTGGGGTCTGCGGCCAGGGTCGACAGGCCGGCCCGCCACGCGAACAGCCCCACGACGACTGTTACGATGGCTGCGTCCAGCACCAGCCGGGTCGCGTCCAGACGCCGCAGCGAGAGATGAGACAGCCGCAGCAGGGCCAGGACCAGCGGGAGGTACTGCGCCAGGTAAAAAAAGTCGGCCACGGATGGAAACAGTGGATTGCGCGTAAACAGGCTCAGCCAGGTCCACAGCAGGTCGCCTGTTGCATACAGCATCAACGCCAGCGTCAGGGCGCCCAGGGCCGGCCGCGCATGCGGGCCGCCGGTCCGCCAGACCTGGACGCTCAGGGCCACCGCGAGGCCGACCACACTCAGGTACACCAGATCAAGCAGGCCCGCAGGCCAGCGGAGCCCTTGCTGCCCCAGCACCAGCAGCCCACTGTGCAGCCCGGCAGCGCCCACCAGCGCCCAGAGCAGCCTGTCCTCCCGAAGCCCAGCCCGGCCCGGCTTTCGTGAAGGGACAGGGCCCGGTGGAGGGTGTACAGCGTCGCGCATGAATTGTGCCCAGCTTAAAGTGCAATACATCACGAAAATCTCGCAGAGAGCTCTGGGGCGGCCTCTATGGGACTTCAATGCTCCTTCGCGCCCTGTCCAGCCCTGCGGCACGCTTGGGCCAGATGGGCTCACGGCAGGGTGGACATCTGGCCCCTTGTCCAGGTGCCCTGTGCTGCGGGCAGAAAACCCTGTTGGCAGGCGCAGGTGGATTGATGGTTCTTCCCCTGTACACTCACGGCCGTGCCGCAGGACGCGAGTCAGCGTCTGCACAGCGGCTGTCAGGCCGGAGCACTTGATCCAGGGAGAGCCCAGAGGGGTAGAAGAGGGGTAACGCTATGGAAGCAGGAAGTGGAAAAGCGCCACGGAGTCGGGCGCGCATGCTGGAACTGGTCTTTCCCAAGGACACCAACTATCACGGCACGGCATTCGGCGGCTGGGTCCTGTCCCTGATGGACAAGGCGGCCAGTGTCGCGGCTGTCCGGCATGCCAGTGGCAACGTGGTCACCGCCAGGATGGACGGCGTGGATTTCCACGTGCCGATCCGGGTGGGCGACGCGGTGGCCCTCGACGCCCGGGTGGTGCGGGTAGGGCGCACCAGCATGACCATCCAGGTGGACGTCTACCGCGAGCACATCGCCTCTGGAGAGCAGGAACTGGCGACAACGGGCTTTTTCGTGTTCGTGGCGCTTGACGAGCAGGGCCGACCGCGCGCGGTGCCGGCGCTGATCCCGGTGGAAGACGCGGACCTGCCCGGCGTCGATACCCGGCCATGACCGACCTGCAGCTCACCCTGGTCCGTCATGGCGCGACCGAGTGGAACGAAGGGGGCCGCTGGCAGGGCGTCACCGACAACCCGCTGGGAGGCAGTGGGGAGGCCCAGGCCCGGCGCCTCGCCCGGCGGTTACGTGGTCAGGTTTTCGATCAGGTCGAGGCCAGCGACCTTCAGCGTGCCGTCCAGACCGCGCAACTGTCCCTGCCTGGGCAGAACATCACGCTTGACCCCCGGCTGCGCGAGATTCATTTCGGTGCCTTCGAGGGGCTGACGGTCCCAGAGATGAGTGCGCACCCGGCGTTTGAAGAGTGGCAGTCCGACCCCTGGCAGGTCGCCCCTCCCGGTGGGGAGAGTTTGGCCGAGGTCGCCGCCCGCATGCGTGACTGGGCCGAGGACCTGCATCAGCCAGCCGTCATCGCCTTTTCGCATTCGGTGGCCATCCGGGCGCTGATGTGTGAGCTGTTCGGCTGGCCGCTGATTCCACAGTCCGGCTATCCGGTCCCGTTTGCCCACCGCATCGGCCATACCAGCCTCAGCAGGCTGCGACGTCATGGGGGCCACTGGACGATGCATACGCTGGGCGACGGCGCCCACCTGGAAGTTCAGGGCGAGGGGTAGGGCACGCCGATTTCCTCTCCCAGCTGGGTCAGGAACGCGTGCATCACCGCCGTGCGCCTCTGGGCCTCGGCGCGGCCCGGAGCTGTCTGGAAGCTTCCGGCCAGACGCAGCAGTTTGGTGAAGAAGTGATCCACGGTGAACGCCTGATCGTCGGGCTCGCGCTGCTGGCACCAGGGGTCTGAAGGGTCCAGCAGGGACCGGCCCAGATGTCCACCCACGGCAGCTACCCGCATGACCCCCAGCGCGCCCAGGGCGTCCAGCCGGTCAGCGTCCTGCAGGGCGGCGCCCAGTGGAGTCTCGGGAACCGCGCCGCGCGAGAAGCTGTGGTCACGAACCGCCAGGGCGACCTCATGCGCCTGGGCCGGCGTGAAACCCAGGCCCGGCAGCGCCTCCCGCACGGCCTGCGCCGCCAGTGTGCTCGCCTGGGCGCGCTGGGGATGATTCTTGGGCAGGTTGATCACATCGTGGGTCAGTGCCGCGGCCACGGCGAGCGCTGCAGGCTCGTCGGGAGCGCAGCGGCGGGTCCAGACGGCCACCCTGCGCAGGTGGCCCTCGTCGTGCGCCGCGTCCGGAGTCATGAGTCGCTGGACCCAGGCCCACACCGCAGGGAGACGCGGGTCCAGGGCCAGCAGATCGTCAAGAGGGGTGGGAACGGTCTCACGGGCCGGAACACTCATGAGCGCAGTATCGGGCCTGTGCGGTGTGGTCTGGTTTCCTGCCGCGGCTCACAGGACAAAACCATTCCGGCTCCCTGGCTTCCCGGGAAACAGCCGAAGCAGAAGGCATGGAACGTGTTCCTCTCCCTGTGACTGTGTCTCACGAAGAGTCGCCTGTTCTCTTGAGAAACCTGCCTCGCCGATCCGGAACGTCTTTTCGTGCATATACCTGAAAGCAGGGGAGGGGCAGACTGTCCGCATAAGCCAGGCCCGCACCTCCCTCGTCCCGGCTCCCGTGGTTCCACAAGGAGAAATGACGCCATGACCAGCACGCCCCCTGACCCCCAGCTTTCTTCCGACCCCGACGATACGAGCTCAGAGGCCCAGGGCTATCCGCGCCGCGAGTTCCTGAAAAACGCGGCGATGTTTACCGGCACGGTCGCTGCCATGGGTGGTGGGCTGGAACTGTTGACCCGCCGGCCCGGTGCGGAAGCGCAGGCGGCCCCCGGCGAACTGATGGCGCAGGCGCGCCGTCCGCTGGGGCCCTACGACACCTCCGAGCCGATCACGCCGTATGCGCAGGCGACCACCTACAACAACTTCTACGAGTTCGGCACCGGCAAGGACGACCCCGCGCGACTGGCCGGAAGCCTCAGAACGCGCCCCTGGACCGTCCTGATCGACGGCGAAGTGCGCAAACCCGTACGGGTAGACATCGACACGCTGCAATCCTGGTTTCCCCTGGAGGACCGGATCTACCGCATGCGCTGTGTCGAGGGCTGGTCCATGGTGATGCCCTGGCTGGGCTTTCCCCTGGGTGCCCTGCTGCGCCGGATCGAGCCGAGCAGCAAGGCCAGATACGTGCAGTTCACCTCTCTCTATGACCCCAAACAGTTTCCCGGGCAGCGTGGAGATGTGCTCGACTGGCCCTACGTCGAAGGTTTGCGGCTGGACGAAGCCCTGCACCCTCTTTCATTCATGGCGGTCGGACTCCATGGGCGCGTCCTGCCCAACCAGAACGGCGCCCCGCTGCGGCTGGTCGTGCCCTGGAAATACGGGTTCAAGAACATCAAATCGGTGGTCCGCATCACGCTGACCCAGAAGCAGCCACGCACCACCTGGGCGCAGGCCGCCCCGGATGAATACGGCTTTTACGCCAATGTCAACCCGAAAGTGCCGCATCCCCGCTGGAGCCAGGCGACCGAGCGCCGGATCGGCGAACTGCGCCGCCGGCCAACTCTGCCTTTCAATGGCTACGCCGATCAGGTCGCGTCCCTGTATAAGGGCATGGACCTGCGCCGCTTCTTCTGACAGGCGGGTCCAGGTCCGTGCTGCACGAATCACACACCAGCAGGCCCCAGAAAAGAACGGGAACGCGCCGTCCGTCTCGTCCACTGCCCTGGCTGGGGCCTGGCGTGGTGGTCGGCGGTCTCGTGCCGGCGGCTGTCCTGCTGCTCGACGCGCAGACAGGCGCCCTGGGCGCCAATCCAGTGCAGCGGGCCATCCTGCAGACCGGGCTGCTTGCGCTGGCGTTGCTGATCCTGTCGCTGGCGTGTACCCCTCTGCGGATGCTAACCGGCTGGACATGGCCCGCCCGGATCCGTAAGGCCCTGGGGCTGCTGGCTTTTTTCTATGGGGTGCTTCATTTCCTGCTGTATCTGCTGGACCACGGATTTACACCGGCGGTGGTGCTGGAAGACGTGCTGGAGCGCCCCTTCGTGACGGTAGGTTTTGCGGCGCTGGTTCTGATGCTGCCGCTGGCACTGACGAGCGGGCGGGGGGCAGTGCGCCGGCTGGGCTTTCAGAATTGGCAGAGGCTGCACCAGCTGGCGTATGTCGCGGTCGGGTTGGGGGTGCTGCATTTCTGGTGGGGGGTCAAAAAGGACCACACTCCACCGCTGATCGCGGCACTCGTGGTCGCCGTTTTGTTTGCCGTGCGCTTGATCCGTAGCCGGAGAACCCGGGCCCGCTCCTGAAGAGCTTTCCTGCGGACTGGCTGCACTGACCAGCCCCTTTACAGCTGCTATAGCTGACAGGAGTGCCCCAGGCCCGGTCGGAACACAGGGCCAAGGCTCTGCTTCTGTAAAATCCCGCCCAGAAGCTTGTGCTGGTGGCTACCTGTCGTCAGTGGCCGGGCGCCATAGACTTACTGGCAGAACGGAAGGATGAGAAAACCTCTCGCTCCGCTCCTGCTTGATGCGAATGCACCAGGAACCTGCCACCTCGGGGGCAGGTGTGCTTTACCCTGCGGACATGCTGACCATCGCGGAAGCCGCCCAGCACCCTGCTCACGTGGTCGGCGCGGAAACGCACCGGCTCGCGGTGCATGGAGTTGCCGGCATGCTGATTCCCGCCGCTTTCGAGGAAGCCTATTACCGCCACGCCAACCTGCCTGAGCAGTTAGGCCGGCTGTTCCGATCGGTCAACCCGGCGCGCATCGACGAGGATCTGCTGGAACCGCTGACCGATCAGGCCCAGAACCTGATCCGCACGAGCTTTCTGGTAGACGACGCCGTGCAGGTCTTCTACCGCGCGCTGGGAAACGCCAGACTGGCCAGTGGCGAGCTGCACACCCGGAGGCCCGGTGACCAGCGTGCACAGACCGCGCGGGTGGCGCCCCCGGGGACAGCGGCGCTGCATGCCGTCAAGCGTCTGTGGGCGCAGGACTGGACCTTCGAGGCGGTGCTGAACCGGCTGGACCGTGCTGGCAGTGTGGCCCTGGAAGCCCGGCCGACCCTTGTCCTGGCCGGACCACCTGGCAAGCTGGACCCGGCCTGCGCTGCGGCTCTGGGCGTGGAAGCCGCGTTGGTGGGGCCCGACGGGTTGGTAGGCCTGCCATGACACCTTGTCTGTGACCCGGCCCAGGGGCGGGGACGTCCACCCGCTGATTTTCGCGGCGCTGGGCACCCTGGTTTTTCTGAACGTCTACGCCCCGCAGAGCCTGTTGCCCCTGCTGTCGCGGGAGTTCAGGGTGGGGCCGGCACAGGTGGGCACCGTGGTTGGCGCGACCATGCTGGCCATGGCGCTTGCTTCGCCCCTGACCGGCGTGCTGGCCGATGCCTGGGGACGCCGCCGGACCGTGCTGTGGGCGTATGCCCTGCTGATCCTGCCGGCCCTGCTGGCGGCTGCAGCGCCCACGCTGGAGGTTCTGAACGCTGCTCGGTTTGTGCAGGGTCTGCTGATTCCTGGCGTCATGGTGGCCCTCAACGCCTACATTGCCGAGGAAGTCTCGCCCGCAGGGCGCTCACGTGCCCTGACCGCCTACGTGACGGGAACTGTGCTGGGCGGTTTTCTGGGACGCTTCCTATCGGGCCTGGTGGCAGCGCAGGGAGAGTGGCAGGTGGCCTTCTGGCTGCTGGCGGTGGCCTGCACGGCCGGGTGGATTGTGGCGCGCCTGGCCCTGCCGACGGAAAGAGCGTTCGAGCCCAGACGCGATCTTGCGGCCGTGCTGGCAGGAGTGCGCGACCATCTGCGGAACCCGGCGCTGCTGGCCACTTGCGCCGTGGGCTTCCTGATTCTGTTCATGCTGGTGGGCACCTTTAATACGCTGACCTTGCGTCTGTCCGATCCTCCGTACGGGCTGACCACTGCCCAGACGGGATCAGTTTTCGCGGTGTATCTGCTGGGCGTGGTGATTACCCCGCTGGCCGGACCCTTGCTGGGTGCCAGAGGGCCCCGAACCGCTCTGCTGGCTGCTGTCGGTGCGAGCATTGCTGGGCTGTTGCTGACTTACAGCACACCGTTGCCGCTGGTCATTGCAGGCGTGGCAGCGGCCGCCTGTGGGGTCTTCCTGGCGCAGTCGGCGGCGCTCGCGGCGGTGCAGCGCAGCGTCAGCAGTGCACGCAGTCTTGCCGGCGGCCTCTATCACCTGTCGTATTACGGTGGGGGGGCCGCTGCCAGTGTGGTCGCTGGCTACGCCTTTGAAGCTGGAGGCTGGGGGGCCACCGTACCGCTGCTGGTGGTCAGTCTGTTGCTGGCCTCGCTGGTGGGCGCACTGGGGTGGCGTTACAGCTGAGAAGTGGGTGTTATCAGGTAGCCGTCTGATGGTTAAGGTCGCAATTCTCTCCGAACTGAGATAGCCTCTATCCGCAGTAAGTTATAGTGGCGCGGATGAGTATTTCTCAATGCAGCAGGGTGGCAATATTCTCTAGCTGGCTGCCTGCCGCTGAAAAAGATCTTTCAGCTTCCTCGGTCACATCGACAGGTCGGCCATGACAGAAAGAGCAGAATCACGGGAAATTGATCTCTCCGTCTTGTGGCTAGGACTAAGACGGCGGCTGGCATGGATTCTGGGAACAGCGCTACTCCTCGCCCTGGCTGCATTTCTGTGGTCTCGGTCCCAGCCGCGCGTCTATGAAGCGAGTGCCAGCCTTATTGCATCCAATAGCCAGGGTCAGGACAGCACACTCAGTACCGCGCTGGTTAAGGCGCCGCCGCTGCCTGAAGGAGCTGTGGCCCAGGCGCTGCAAAGTACTCAGGTCATCGGGCCGTTGATCCAGGCAATTCGTAAAGAAGAGGAGATTTCTCAGAGCGAGCGTGAACGCCTGAGTGAGAACCTGGGAAGGGAATTGAGAGAACAGCGTCTGCAAAGCGTCACGCTGACCTCACGGCTTGATCTGAGCGGCAACGGAATCTACACGGTGCGTGCCCGGGCGCGCACGGCAGCTGCCGCCCAGCGCCTGGCAAATCTGGCGAGCGCTGCTCTTTTTTCATGGGACCGCGACCGCGCCCTGGAAAGTGTACGCCGTGCTCAGGCGGGCTTTCAGGCCCAACTGGCCCAGGTTGATCAGCAGCTGGGTGCTTCCGCGCTTCCTGGCGTCGAACGGCAGACGTTGATCGCCCGGCGGGCTAACATCCAGGGCAACCTGACTCAGGTGCAACTGCTGGAAGATTCGGTGGCGGGAGTGCTCAGCTCGCTGTCGGCCGCTGTTGAGCCGTTGCGCCCTGTCGCGCCCAAACCTCTGCGGAACGCGGCGCTGGCCGGGCTGCTGGGGGTGCTGCTCGCAACCGGGATCGTCGCTCTGCTCACGGTACTCGACCGAACCATCCGCAGTGAGGATGACCTGCTGACACTCGATGTGCCGACTCTGGCTGTCATTCCGCGTCTGCGTCAGCGCGATATCATCTTTTCGGGCATCGTACGGGCGGCGCGTCAGGCCGGGCTGTACGAGGCTATCGGCTTTCTGCGCGTCAATCTGATGACGACCCTGGCGGGTAAGCCCCATCCAGTTGTGATGGTGACCAGTACGGCCCCCGGCGAAGGCAAGAGCAGTCTGACGGCCACGCTCGCAGACGGTTTCGCCTCCAGCGGACAGCGCGTGCTGATCATCGACGCGGACCTGCGGCGTGGCACCCAGGCGGCTGTCTGGAAGAAGTACGACGAGGGTGGACGATGGCATCAATTGAGCGGGCAGGGCGGAGTCAGGACCACCCGTGAAGCGCTTGCTGACCCGCACAATGTTCAGGTAATTCAGGTCGAAGACAATGTGGATATGCTGCCTGCTGGCCCTGGTGTGCAGGACAGCCTGGGTGTGTTCAATCAGGCTGACATCGCGGGGGCATTGGCCCTGTGGCGGCAGAACTACGACATCGTGCTGATCGACAGTGCTCCGCTGCTGGCGCTCGCCGACGGTCTGGTGGTCGGGGTCCATACCGACGCCGTGCTGATGGTGACCGAGTACGGACGGACCAACGTGCAATCTGTTCGCAGTGCCCTGCGACGCGCGGAACGGGCGGGCCTGAATATCCTGGGATTTGTGATCAACAAGTCCGACGCCCGAGAAGGCAACAGTTATGGGTACTCATATTCTTACGCGCCCAAAACCTCGGGAGTGAGTGCATGAGTATCTCCAACCAGCTCTGCCCAGGCGACATTCGCTTCCTTTAGTTGCGATGCGTGTGAAGTAGCCCTTGATTCGCAACCTTGTCGCCCTCTATGGCGTGCAGATCGCCACCTTTCTGCTGCCGCTGCTTACCCTGCCGCTGCTGGCCCGGAACCTCGGGCCGACTGCGCTGGGTGAACTTGCTGCCCTCCAAAGCCTGTTCGCCACCCTAGGATTTCTGCTGGAGTACGGTTTCAACTACTCGGCCGCTCGTCAGGTGGCGATCCACCGGGAAGACCGCTCGCGCCTGACGGTTATCCTTTCGGATGTGCTGGGAGCCAAGGTGCTGCTCAGCCTTGTCTTTTTCACAGTTTCTCTTGGCATCTATTTGTTTGTGCCGGTCTTCCGCGCCCAGGGTCTCTTATTCTGGCTGGGGTTCCTGGGAGGGCTTGCTCAGGGCTTCAACCTGTTCTGGTTCTACCAGGGTATCGAGAAACTTTCCTGGTCGGCTTCTGTCGATGTGGCGCTTAAGGTTGGCTATACCGCGCTGGTGCTGATACTGGTGCGTTCGCCGCAGGACGTGGTGCTGGTGATCGGTTTGCAAGGGCTCTCATCATTTCTGTCTCTGATGATCAATGGTGTCCGTGCTCGACAATTCGTGGATGGCGTACGGTGGTCGCTCGCAGGCAGTCTCACTGCACTCAGAGAGGGGAGAAGCCTGTTTTTTTTCCGGGCAGTTACCCTTTTTTATACCTCAGCCAATAGCGCGATGTTGCGCTTATTCGCACCCGCCGCCACAGTTGCGCAGTATTCAAACGCCGAACGGTTGACCAATGTGGGATTCAGTGCCTTCGGGCCACTAATGCAAGTTTTCTACCCACGTCTGAGTTATCAGGTGCATCATAATTTCACCGAAGCCCAGCGATTTTTTCGACGCTTCTTGCTCATCATCCTGATGTTGTCTGTATCGGCAGCGGCCGTTGGCTACCTGCTGGCTCCCCTGGCCGTCAACCTGCTGTTCGGCGATCAGTTCGCCGCCACAGTTCCGCTGTTTCGGATCTTGCTGCTGAACATTCCCTTGATGGCGCTGAGCAATTTGTTCGGGTTGCAATGGATGGTGCCCAATGGCATGCAGAAGCCCTTTAATCTGATCGTGACTTTAGCTGCCATGCTTAATATTTTGTCCGTGCTGTTTATCGTGCCTAGATATCAAGCCCAGGGTATGGCCTGGGGCGTAGTCGGTTGTGAGCTGGTGGTGACGGGACTTATGATCGGCTCTGTGCTGCGTAGTGATTCTACTCCCTTTGGAGTTCCAAGGTCCAAAAGAGTCAAGAAGAGCCTTGATAGCACTGTGCAAAGAAAGTTATAGGAGATCGAAAAATGAGCGGACCTAAGTCGGAAAATAATGCGGTATTAAATGGACGCGTAGCCCATATCGTCGAACATATTAGGCCTGGAGGCGGTCCTTCTGGTTATCTCTATAATCTTAGTTCTGTAGCGGACAAACATCCTGAACGACTGTTTGATATTTTATATGCGACTAGATCGGAGGAGCGCAGCCATTGGAAAGGTAGTGCAAGATTTGAATTGATCTTAAAAATTTTGCGGGCAGTGAGTCCTGTTTTTAGAGAGTTCTTACTCTTGCTAATCCAAGGCTGGAACCGCAAAAGACAACCTAGGTTTGTTTTTAGTCCTGAGTTTACTCAAAAACTAAACCATTATACCTGCTTGGTATTTCATGATGTTTTCAAAGCGAGGATTTATGCGGATAACTTCTCGATCAAAGGTCAGGGAATTTTCGTTATGCCTCATTCTCCTTCAGACATATCAATGGAGTCTATTGAAGACTACGAAAATTTTTTGGGGGGTGAGATTAAAAAATCGATATTATTGCCAAAAATGCAGTTTGAGGAAATCGATTTGTATGAGAAACTTGATGGAATAGTGGCTCCCTCTAAGTATGCTTTGGAAGGATATTTCGATGGCAATAGTCCTGTAAGAGCGAGGCTGGATCATCTTCTAATCAATAAGTTTCATAGTGTGGTAACAGGCGTTAATTTGAAAGCAGCCTCTCGACAAGAAAATTATAGAACCCACATCAACCCATTTGGAAAGAAGTATATTGTAGGTTACTTTGGACGTTTTAACGAGCAGAAAGGATTTGACCGATATTTAAAGCTCGTTAAAGCACTGGAGAAGGAGACAAATATTCAATTTGTTTGTGCTGGTGCAGGCGGAATAGAAGTAGGGAGCGATAATTATAAAAATCTAAACAATCTAGGATGGATTGCAGATGATATTGCTGAGTATATGGCATCCGTTGATTTAATCGTTGCCCCCAACAGGGTTTGCTATTTTGATCTTGCAATTCTGGAATCATTGTCGTTAGGAACTCCCGTGGTCGCGTCAGCAGTCGGTGGCAATAAATATTTCAGTAGATTCGCCGAAGGTGTTTACCTATTTGAATCTGATGTTGATCTGGCTGAGACAGTGCTTGCCACGCTCTCTAACCTTCCTGCTAGAGCAGTGGTGCAAACTATGTACAACGAAAACTTTTCAACTGAGCGCTTCTACGACAACCACCAGCAGCTCGCTATTGACTTGCTAAACCAACCATGAAAATCACTTTGGTTTCGACGCAATTAGGTATGGGCGGTGCTGAAAACCTTGTCTGTAATTTGGCAGACCAATTTATAGCTAAGGACCATGAGGTCCAATTGATTTCCTTGTTGGGCGAGCCGGTCGTTCTGCCAAATTCCACAGCGGTCAGAGTCCATAATCTGAGGATTGATAAGAGAAAGCCTTCCACCTGGGTCACTGGTCTTATCTACTTCATCCAGGTAATTCGGAGCTTTCGGCCCGACGTAGTTCATGCTCACTCCTTCCACTCAATTGTGATGACGCGCCTGCTTCGGCTTTTGCTGCGATATCCCAAGCTGATCTCGACTGGGCATCATCAGCGAGAAGGTGAGGGGATGGAGGGGGTTCTCTACAGGCTGACCGACGGGCTTTCGGATATCACGACAACCATCAGTAAGAAGACAACGGCAGCCTTTTTGGAGCGAACTAGGCTCAGGCCAGATCGTGTCATCACCGTATACAACGGTGTAGATATTGAAAAGTTCCAATTTTCCGAGAACGCTCGTCAGCAGTGGCGAGTTGGAAACGGGGTTGCTAACAGCGATACGGTCTTGGTTGCTATCGGCCGCCTTAGTCCCGAAAAAGACTTTCCCAACCTTCTGCACGCCCTCAAGCTGCTTGAAGGAAAAGTGCCTGAGGATCACCGGCTCGTTCTGTTTATAGCTGGAACGGGTAGCGATCAGGTACGCCAACACCTCGACGAGCTCGTTGAAGGCCTATATCTTCAATCCAAAGTAATTTTTCTCGGAGTGCACCATGATATTCCCGCTTTACTTTCGGCGGCTGATGTATTTGCGCTTTCCTCATCCTGGGAAGGTTTCGGTCTGGTGGTCGCAGAGGCGATGGCCTGTGAGCGGGTAGTAGTTGCGACGGATTGCGGCGGCGTACGCGAGGTCGTAGGGGAAGCTGGTTTTCTCTGCCCTCCCCGAAATGCAGAGGCGCTCGCCCTCAGTCTTCAGACAGCCTTGGCCCTTTCCCCGCAGGCGCGCCTCGCGCTGGGGCAGCAAGCCCGCAGCAGGGTGGCGGAGCAGTACAGTCTGGACAGCGCTGCTGAGAAGTGGCTCGACCTGTACCGGGCACTGTGAACGTAAGCGGCTGCCACCGTTGTGGAAGGACTCTCTCTAGGGGTAAAAAGTGGTGAGGAAGAGGGGAAACGCTCTGCCAGGGCCGCTTTTTGAATTGATGAGT